>NZ_JBVJQR010000009.1:0-42780 GCF_055608425.1 Kitasatospora sp. NPDC036934
AGGCGTAGGAGGCGCCGCCGCCGCCGTGGACGTGCAGGTCGACGAAGCCGGGGACGACGGTGTGGCCGGTCAGGTCGAGGTCGCCGGGCTCGCTCTCCCCACCGCTGCTACGCCTGGTGATGGCGGCGATCCGGGAGCCCTCGACGGCGAGGCGCCCGCCCTCGACGACGCCGCCGGGCAGGACGAGCCGGGCGCCGGACAGGGCAGTACGGTCACGGTCCGCGGTGGTCACGCGGTCACCTCCATCGAGAGCAGATCCCAGGCGAGCAGGCCGGCGCCCAGGGAGGCGGCGGTGTCTTTGAGCATGGCGGGTACGACTTCCGGGGGCATCTGGAAGGTCAGGCGCTCGGTGACCGCCGTGCGCAGCGGGGTGAAGAGGGTGTCACCGGCCTCGGCCAGCCCGCCGCCGACGATGACCGTGGCCGGGTCGAGCAGGCTCTGGGCGAGCACGATGCCGTCGGCCAGGGCGTCGACCGCGGTCTGCCAGACCGCGCGGGCGCGGTCGTCCCCGGCGTCCACCGCGGCGGCGCAGGATGCCGCGTCGGCGTCGGGGTCGCCGCTGGCCTCGGCCCAGGCACGGGAGACGGCGGAGGCGGAGGCCAGCGTCTCCAGGCAGCCGCGGGCGCCGCAGCCGCACTTCGGCCCGCCGGGGCGGACCACCACGTGGCCGATCTCGCCGCCGTAGCCGTGCGCGCCGGCCTCTATCCGGCCGTCGATGCCGATGGCGCCGGCGATGCCGGTGCCCAGGGCGATGAACAGGAAGCGGTCGATGCCGCGGCCCGCGCCCAGCCGGCCCTCGGCGAGGCCACCGGAGCGCACGTCGTGGCCGAGCGCCACCGGCATGGCGGCGCCGCGGGCGCCTCCGGCGGTGTCGGCCAGGCGTTCGCCGAGCAGCTTGCGCAGCGGGAGGTCGCGCCAGCCGAGGTTGGCGGAGAAGACCGCGATCCCGTTCTTCTCGTCGATCGTGCCGGGCACCGCCACGCCGGCCGCCAGCGGGGCGAGGCCGAAGCGGGCGCGGCCCTCGTCGGCGAGGTCGGCGGCGAAGTCGAGGATGGCGGCGACCACGGCGTCGGTGCCGTGTTCCCGCCCGGTCGGTCGGCGTGCTTCGAACAGCACGGAGCCGTCCTGGGCGAGCAGCGCGGCCTTCATGCCGGTGCCGCCTACATCGAGTGCGATGACGTGCTTCACGGGGGACAGTTTCCCTTGGTCGGGTCGAAGAGGTCTAGTCCAGTTGTCGGATTGGTCTGGTCCATACTGGGTGAGCTTTGTCTCGGCTGCGGGGGGTGTGCGGGGCTTTGCGCCGAGCGGTCCGGTCGAGGGCCTTCGTTCGCCCGTTGTTGCGCATCGTGCAACGAACCGGGGCACTTCGGTAACTACTCGACGGGCGGGGGCGAGTGGTGTGGACCAGTGGTGGAGCGGTTTGGCAGTGTGGCGCTCCCCCCTGCCGGATTCCCTCGTCCGGCTGTAGTTCCTTTTGAAGGCGGTACCCGCGTTGGACAGGCGCGCCCACGTTTCCCTCCGTGTGCTCGGAACGGCGCTGGCCGGAGCACTGGTGCTCACCACGGTCAGCGCGTGCAGCGGGCAGGGCGACGGACCGGTCACGCTCAAACTGGTCGCCGCCGACTACGGGGAGAACAGCGAGACCAGCTCCAAGCACTACTGGGACGAGGTCTCCAAGGCCTTCGAGGCCGCCAACCCCGGCATCAAGGTCCAGGTCGAGGTCGACAGCTGGACCGACATCGGCCAGAAGGTCGACGACATGATCGCGGCCGGGAAGTCGCCCGACCTGCTGCAGACCGGCGGCTTCGCCGAACAGGTCGCGGCGGACCGGCTGTACCCGGCCGCGGACGTGCTCTCCATGGACACCCAGGCCAAGTTCATGGACAACTTCTCGCACGCCGGACAGGTGCTGGGCACCCAGTACGGCATCCCCTTCGTCTCCTCCTCGCGGGTGCTCTTCTACAACAAGGCGGTCTTCCGGCAGGCGGGGATCTCGCAGCCGCCGACCACCTGGAACGAGCTGCGGGCGGCGGCCGAGAAGATCAAGGCCAAGGTGCCGGGGGTGACCCCGTACGGGCTCCCGCTGGGGCCGGAGGAGGCGCCGGCCGAGTCGATGCTGTGGACGCTGAGCGGGGGCGGCTCGCTCTCCGACGACGTCGGCAACTACACCATCGACAGCGACCAGAACCAGGCGACCTTCAACTGGCTGAAGACCAACCTGGTCGGCACCGGGCTGACGTACCCGGACCCGGGCAAGATGAACCGCACGCCGGTGTTCCAGGACTTCGCCTCCGGGAAGGTCGCGATGCTCAACGGGCACCCGACGCTGCTGCGGATGGCGTCCGCGGGGAAGATCGACTTCGGGACGGCGCCGATCCCGAAGAAGGACGGCGTGGGGAAGACCGGGAGCCTCGGCGTCGCGGACTGGATGATGGCGTTCAAGGCCAACGGGCACAAGAACGAGATCAAGAAGTTCCTGTCCTTCGTCTACACGAAGGACTACCAGCTGAAGTTCGACGAGCAGTACAACCTGCTGCCGGTGACCCAGGACGCCTTCAGCCAGATGTCCGCGGACCCCAAGCACGCGGACCTCAAGCAGTTCGCGGTCGGGCTGACCAACGCCAGCTTCTACCCGTTCGGGGACCCGGCCTGGGGCGAGGTCAGCAACCGGATCAAGGCGGGGATCGGGCAGGCGGTGACCGGGGACCCGAAGCAGGTGCTCGGCGGGCTGCAGGACGCGGCGGTGAAGGAGGCGGCCCGGGTCCGCAAGCAGTAGGACCGGGGAGGGGCCTGCTCAGGGGAGGGTGATCGCGTAGGCCTTGCGGAGGGTCTCGTGGACCGTCCAGGTGGTGCGGTCGCCCTCGCGCAGGACGGCGCAGTCACCGGGGCCGACGGTCAGGGTCGGGCCGCCCTCGATCTCGATGGTGGCCCGGCCGCTCAGCACCACGAACATCTCGTCGGCCTCGACGTCGGTGACCACGCCCGGGGTGATCTGCCAGAGGCCGCGCAGCTGGCGGCCGTCGGGGGACTCGGCGAGGACCTTCCCGGTGACCTCGGGGGTGCCGGAGACGATCTGGGACGGGTCGAGCGGCTCGGGATCGAGGTCGGCGGTGGGGACGTGGACGGTGAAGCTCGGCGTGGTCATGGGGGTGACGCTAGCCGGGCGGGGGCGCCGGGGCGGGGGGCAGAGTGTGTCGGGGGTGCGGGCGAGGATGACACTTCGTAGCGAGGAGGTGTTGTCGTGGGTGAGCTGAGTGAGCGGGACCGCGCGGTGCTGGCGCTGGAGGGGCGGCAGTGGCGGACGGCGGGAGCCAAGGAGCGGGCGATCCGGGAGGAGCTGGGGCTCTCGTCCACCCGGTACTACCAGCTGTTGAACGGGTTGCTGGACCGGGAGGAGGCGTTGGCCTTCGCTCCGGTGCTGGTGAATCGGTTGCGGCGGGTTCGGGAGGGGCGGCGCGGGGCGCGTTGAGGGGGTGCCGCCGCCGGGGATGGGTAGGGGGCTCGGTATGGGTCTTGACGAGATGGGTGTGCCGGCCACCGGAGCCGGGCGGGACGGGCTGCGGGCGATTCTGGCGGCGCCGGGGGGCACGGTGGTGGCGCTGGACTTCGACGGGACGTTGGCGCCGATCGTGGCGGATCCCTCGCGGGCGCGGGCGCATCCGGGGGTGGTGGGGGCGTTGCGGCGGTTGGCCTCGGCGGGGGTCGCCGTGGTGGTGGTGACGGGGCGGCCGGCGGCGCTGGCGGCGGAGTACGGGGGGTTCGCCGGGGTGCCGGGCCTGGTGGTGCTGGGGCACTACGGGGCCGAGCGCTGGGAGCGGGGCGTGGTGACGGCGCCGGAGGTGCATCCCGGGGTGGCCGGGGCGCGGGCGGCGTTGCCCGAGGTGTTGGAGCGGGCGGGGGCGCCCGAGGGGACGTGGGTGGAGGACAAGGGGCGCTCGGTTGCGGTGCACACCCGGCGGACGGCGGAGCCGGAGCGGGCACTGGAGCTGTTGCGGGTGCCGGTGGGGGAGTTGGCGGCCGCGTACGGGCTGGTGGTGGAGCCCGGGCGGCTGGTGCTGGAGCTGCGGCCGCCGGGGGTGGACAAGGGGGCGGCGCTGACCGGGTTCCTGCGGGAGCGCGGCGCCCGTTCCGTGCTGTACGCGGGGGACGACCTGGGGGACGTGGCGGCCTTCGCGGCGGTGCAGAAGCTGCGGGGGCAGGGGCTGGCCGGGCTGTTGGTGTGCGCCGGGGCGGTGGGGGACGCGCCGGTGCGCGAGCTCGCCGACCGGGCGGATCTGGTGGTCGACGGGCCCGAGGGCGTGGTGGAGCTGTTGACGGCCCTGGGGGAGGCTCTCACCGGGCGTTGAGGGAGGCCCCCGACGCCCGGTGAGGAGACCTCAGCGGGCGTCGAGCCGGCCGAGGGCGTTGAGCTGGTCCAGGAACCACTGCTGCGGGGGGAGCGCGGTGGCCGCGGCGGCCAGGCGCTTGGTGCGGTCTGCGCGCTCCTCGGGGCTCATGGTGAGACCGGTGTGCAGGGCCTCGGCGGTGGCGATCACGTCGTAGGGGTTGACGGTGAGGGCGTCGTCCCCGAGTTCGGCGTGGGCGCCGGCCTCCCGGGACAGGACCAGGGCGCAGCCCTGGTCGGAGACCACCGGGACTTCCTTGGCGACCAGGTTCATGCCGTCCCGGATCGGGTTGACGAGTGCCACGTCGGCGAGCCGGTAGGCGGCCAGGGAACGCGGGAAGTCGTCGTTGACGTGCAGGATCAGCGGCTGCCAGGTCGGGGTGGCGAACTCGGCGTTGATGGCGGCGGCGAGGCGTTCGACCTCGGCGGTGTAGTCGCGGTACTCGGCGAGGTCGGTGCGGGACGGGTAGGCGAAGGCGATGTGGACCACCCGGTCGTGCCACTCGGGGCGGGTGCGGAGCAGGTGCCGGTAGGCCTGGAGGCCGCGGACGATGTTCTTGCTCAGCTCGGTGCGGTCGACCCGGACGATGGTGCGGCGGTCGCCGACGGCGGCGCGCAGCCCGGTGAGGCGGTCGTCCACGTCGGGGCGGTGGGCGCGCTCGCGGAGGAAGTCGGCGTCGGCGCCGAGGGCGTGGACGCCGAGGTGGGTGGTGCGGCCCTGGTGGGTGACGGTGAGGGCGGCGGGGTCGAACTCGGCGCCGAGGAGGTCCTCGCAGCAGGCGGCGAAGGCGCGGGCCCAGCGTTCGGTGAGGAAGCCGGCCCGGTCGGCGCCGAGGATGCCGGTCAGGACGGCCCGGGCGACGTCGTCGGGGAGCATCCGGTAGTACTCGGGCGGGGCCCAGGGGGTGTGGGAGAAGTGGCCGATCCGCAGGTCGGGGCGGGCCTGCCGGAGCAGGGCCGGGGTGAGGGAGAGGTGGTAGTCCTGCACCAGGACCGCGGCGTCCGGGGCGGCTTCGGCGGCCAGCGCGTTCGCGAAGGCGGTGTTGTAGGCCTGGTAGGCGGCCCATTCGGTGCGGAAGGCGGCGTCGAAGGAGGGTGCGGTGGGGGTCGCGTAGAGCAGGTGGTGGACGAACCAGAGGGTGGAGTTGGCGACGCCGTTGTAGGCGTGGGCGAAGGTCTCCCGGTCGATGTCGAGCATCCGTACGGCCTGGCCGCCGACCTCGTGCCCGGCGAGGTCGAGGCGGCCGTCGGGGGCCTCCCGGGCGGCTCTGCGGTCGGCGTCACCGAGTGCGGCGCAGACCCAGACGGCGGTGGGGTCGTCGATCGTGGAGAGGCCGGAGACCAGGCCGCCGCCGCCGCGGCGCAGGGTCAGCGTGCCGTCGTCGGCGGTGCTGAAGGACACCGGTCCCCGGTTGGAGGCCACCAGGACTGGGGCGGTTCCGGTCGCACTCGAACGTTCGGTCGTGAGATCGCCCATGGTTGGCATCTTGCCGGGGGGTGGGGGCCGCAAACGTTTCAGTGCCGGATCGCGTATTCGGGGAGGGTGTGCATCGGGGGGCGCTCCAGGGCCGTCACGGGGTGGGTGTGGGGGGTGAAGATGGGGGTCCCCCCGGCCGAAGGCCGGGGGAGGGTCTCCGGGGCGCGGCTGAACTGGGTGAGGTGGGGGTGGACGAGGTCGGCGGAGGCCTTGAGGCGGTGGGTGCGGTCGAGGCGTTCGAGGGCGGTGCGGTAGATGGTGGCGGCCATCCGGCCGAGGGCCTGGCTGTCCTGGTGGCGGTGGTGCCGGACGCCGACGTCGACCTGGGCCAGGGCGTCCAGGCCGACCAGGTCCAGGGCGTCGACCAGCAGGCCGAGTTCGACGCCGTAGCCGGTGGGGAAGGGCAGCCGTTCGAGGAGTGAGCGGCGGGCCGCGTACTCGCCGCCGAGCGGCTGGACGAATCCGGCGAGCTCGGGCCAGTGGAGGTTGAGGAGGGGGCGGGCGACGAGTTCGGTGACCCGCCCGCCGCCGGCCGGGACGACCGCTCCGCTGTCCGTCTCCAGCGGGCGGTCGTACATGGCCTTGACCAGCTGGATGGACTCGTCGGTCAGCAGCGGGCCGACGATGCCGGAGACGAAGGCCGGGTCGAACTCGCGCAGGTCGGCGTCGACGAAGCAGACGATGTCGCCGCGGGTGACCAGCAGGGAGCGCCAGAGCACCTCGCCCTTGCCGGGGACGACGGGCAGCCGGGGGAGGATCCGGTCGCGGTGTTCCACCCGGGCGCCGGCCTCGGCGGCGACGGCGGCGGTGGCGTCGGTGGAGCCGGAGTCCACCACGACGAGTTCGTCGACCAGGGGCACCCGCTCCATCAGCTCGCGGCGGACGGTGCGGACGATGTCGCCGACGGTGGCCTCCTCGTCGAGCGCCGGGAGGACGACGCTGACGGTGCGGCCGGTGCGCTGTTTGGCCTCCAGCAGGGTGTGCACCGGCCGCTCGGCCGCGCTCCACGAGCGGCGGCGGAGCCAGGACGCCGCCTGCGGGAGGAGCGCGGGGGTCGGTTCGGCGGGCACGGTGACTCTCCTCGGCGGGATAGGTGGAACGGGCCATCTCGCGTGGCGGACGGTCCCGTTCGAGGTTGACGCCTTCGGATACAGTCTTCGTACAGCGGTCGGACCTTCGCACGCCGGGGTCGCCGCTGAACCATAACTTCACAAGCTCATCCAGAGGGACTGAGGGAACGGCCCGTTGACGTCCCGGCAACCTTCTCGCTCGGCTGTCGTCGACAGGCCCCGGCGGGACAGGTGCCAATTCCGGCCTGTGGCGCGCCCGCGCCACGGGGAAGATGAGGAGAGAGGCCTCCGCCATCATGGCTATCGACACTGCCGCACCCGCATCCGTCGACCTCGGCCCCGCCGCCGCGCTGTCGTGTCGGGAATGCGGAACCCGCTTCCCGCTCGGCCCCGACTTCGCCTGCCTGGAGTGCTTCGGGCCGCTGGAGATCGCGTACGAGTTCGGGAGCGAGCGCGCCGAGGAGCTGCGCAAGCGGATCGAGTCCGGCCCCGCGTCCATCTGGCGCTACGCGCCGCTGCTGCCGGTGCCGGCCGACGTCGCTTCGAAGCCCAACCTGAACCCCGGCTGGACCCCGCTGGTGAAGGCCGACAACCTGGGCCGGGAGCTCGGGTTCACCGCGCAGCTGCACATCAAGGACGACTCCGGCAACCCGACCCACTCGTTCAAGGACCGGGTGGTCGCGTGTGCGATCGAGGCGGCCCGGGCGTTCGGCTACACCACGCTGTCCTGCTCCTCCACCGGCAACCTGGCCGGTGCGGTGGGCGCGGCGGCGGCCCGGGCCGGGTTCCGGTCCTGCGTGTTCATCCCGCACGACCTGGAGCAGGGCAAGGTCGTGATGGCCGGGGTGTACGGCGGCGAGCTGGTCGGCATCGAGGGCAACTACGACGACGTGAACCGCTTCTGCTCGGAGCTGATCGGGGACCAGGCCGGCGAGGGCTGGGGCTTCGTGAACGTCAATCTGCGGCCGTACTACGGCGAGGGCTCCAAGACGCTGGCGTACGAGATCTGCGAGCAGCTCGGCTGGCGGCTGCCGGAGCAGATCGTCATCCCGATCGCCTCGGGCTCCCAGCTGACGAAGATCGACAAGGGGCTGCAGGAGCTGATCAAGCTGGGCCTGGTCGAGGACCGGCCGTACCGGATCTTCGGCGCCCAGGCGGAGGGCTGCTCGCCGGTGTCGGCGGCCTTCAAGGCCGGGCGGGACGTGATCAAGCCGGTGAAGCCGGACACCATCGCCAAGTCGCTGGCGATCGGCAACCCGGCGGACGGCCCGTACGTGCTGGACATCGCCCGCCGCACCGGCGGTGCGGTCGAGGACGTCACGGACGCGGAGGTGGTGGCGGCGATCCGGTTGCTGGCCCGCACCGAGGGGATCTTCGCCGAGACCGCGGGCGGGGTGACCGTCGGCGTGCTGAAGAAGCTGGTCGAGACCGGTCAGCTGGATCCGGCCAAGGAGACCGTCGCGATCAACACCGGCGACGGCCTGAAGACGCTGGACGCCGTCTCCGAGGCCGGGATGACCGCCGTGATCCGCCCGAGCCTGGACGCCTTCCGCGCCGCCGGCCTCGCGTCCGCCTGAACCGCCCCCCACCCCGCAAGGAGAGTCATGAGCGCCAACGTCCGCATCCCCACCATCCTGCGCACCTACACCGGCGGCGCGGCCGAGGTCACCGCCGAGGGGGCCACCCTGGCCGAGGTCATCGCCGACCTGGAGCGCAACCACGCCGGCATCTCGGCCCGGATCCTGGACGACACCGGCAAGCTGCGCCGTTTCGTCAACGTGTACGTGAACGACGACGACGTGCGCTTCGCCGAGGGCCTGGCGACCGAGATCAAGGACGGTGCCGGCGTCTCGATCATTCCGGCGGTGGCCGGCGGCTGCTGAGCCGCCCCGCCCTTTTCCGCGCCGCCCGCACGTACGGAATTCGATTCCCCGTATGTGCGGGCGGTCGCGCGTATTTCGGCGGGAATATTCCGGGTCGAGTCGGAGTAGAGTGTGGCTCTGCTGGGAACAGGGCTCCGCTCCCGGCGGACGGGGTGCGTCGCCGGAGGTCGTCCGGCCGCTGAGACCGGCCTGGGCGCCGGGTCGGGAAACATGTCAGGCAGATGTCAGAATTCCTGCAGGCATTTGAGTAATTCGTCCGCTATGTCCGGCGTGCAATGCCGATTTCCTCCCGGTTTGTTCGCTCTTGTCTCTTGGCGGGGCTGCGGAATTCCCGGCGGTTGACCCTGTTGCAGAGGGCGTCGATCCGGATACATTCAGCGGCGGTCGACGTAATCACCCGCTCACGGAAGCCGTCCGGCGCCCCCGTGCGGAGGGTTGCGGCGTGCACGGCTGCGCTCAGGGGGGGTTCCCCGGGCCGGCCTTCAAAACCAGACCCGGGCCCGCGACCTGCGGGCCCGTGAAGGGCCAGCACAGCACTAGGGGAGTTCGGAATGGCTCAGGGCACCGTCAAGTGGTTCAACGCGGAGAAGGGCTACGGCTTCATCGCGGTCGACGGTGGTGCGGACGTCTTCGTCCACTACAGCGCGATCCAGATGGACGGCTACCGCACCCTCGAGGAGGGCCAGCGGGTCGAGTTCGAGATCTCCCAGGGACAGAAGGGCCCGCAGGCGGACATGGTCCGCGCGGCGGTCTGACCCCTTCCGACTCCAGGAGCTCGGCACGGCCCACTACTGGTGGACCTCCTGCTTCTCGACGGGCCCGTACGACACACGTCGTACGGGCCCGTTCGCGTACCCGCGCCGGCCCGGACGGCGGCTCGCGGGTTGTGGATTGGGCTTGCACTCGACCACCCGGAGTGCTAATCATTGGCGTTAGCACTCACAGTGTGAGAGTGACAGCGGACCGGGTCGGTGAGGCCCCCGGGGGCGGTAGGGGAATGGACCTCCGCACACCAGGGCCGTCCGTCGCGGGCACCCCTTGGTCCGAGCAGTCGACCGTGTCCCGGAGGACCACTTCTGATGGCCAAGATCATCGCCTTTGATGAGGAAGCTCGCCGCGGCCTTGAGCGTGGCATGAACCAGCTCGCCGACGCGGTGAAGGTCACGCTCGGCCCCAAGGGTCGCAACGTCGTGCTGGAGAAGAAGTGGGGCGCCCCCACGATCACCAACGACGGTGTCTCCATCGCCAAGGAGATCGAGCTCGAGGACCCCTACGAGAAGATCGGCGCGGAGCTCGTCAAGGAGGTCGCCAAGAAGACCGACGACGTCGCGGGTGACGGCACCACCACCGCCACCGTGCTCGCCCAGGCCCTGGTTCGCGAGGGTCTGCGCAACGTCGCCGCCGGCGCCAACCCGATGGCCCTGAAGCGCGGCATCGAGAAGGCCGTCGCGGCCGTCTCGGACCAGCTGCTGGCCCAGGCCACCGACGTGGAGACCAAGGAGCAGATCGCCTCCACCGCCTCCATCTCCGCCGCCGACACCCAGATCGGCGAGCTCATCGCCGAGGCGATGGACAAGGTCGGCAAGGAAGGCGTCATCACCGTCGAGGAGAGCAACACCTTCGGTCTGGAGCTCGAGCTCACCGAGGGCATGCGCTTCGACAAGGGCTACATCTCCGCCTACTTCGCCACCGACCTGGAGCGGATGGAGGCGACCTTCGAGGACCCGTACATCCTCATCGCCAACTCCAAGATCGGCGGCATCAAGGACCTGCTCCCGCTGCTGGAGAAGGTCATGCAGAGCGGCAAGCCGCTCGTCATCATCGCCGAGGACGTCGAGGGCGAGGCCCTGTCGACCCTGATCGTCAACAAGATCAAGGGCGTCTTCAAGTCCGTCGCCGTCAAGGCCCCGGGCTTCGGCGACCGCCGCAAGGCCATGCTCGGCGACATCGCCGTCCTCACCGGCGGCACCGTGATCTCCGAGGAGGTCGGCCTCAAGCTGGAGAACGCCGGTCTGGACCTCCTGGGTGGCGCCCGCAAGGTCGTCATCACCAAGGACGAGACCACGATCGTCGACGGTGCCGGTGACAGCGAGCAGGTCGCGGGCCGCGTGAACCAGATCCGCGCCGAGATCGAGAACAGCGACTCGGACTACGACCGCGAGAAGCTTCAGGAGCGCCTCGCCAAGCTGGCCGGCGGCGTGGCCGTCATCAAGGCCGGCGCGGCCACCGAGGTGGAGCTCAAGGAGCGCAAGCACCGCATCGAGGACGCCGTCCGCAACGCCAAGGCCGCCGTCGAGGAGGGCATCGTCGCCGGTGGTGGCGTCGCCCTGCTGCAGGCCGGTGTCGCGTTCGACAAGCTGGAGCTGGACGGCGACGAGGCCACCGGTGCCAACATCGTCAAGGTCGCGCTGGAGGCCCCGATCAAGCAGATCGCGACCAACGCCGGCCTGGAGGGTGGCGTCGTGGTGGAGAAGGTGCGCAACCTCCCCGCCGGTCACGGCCTGAACGCCGCCACCAACGAGTACGTCGACCTGATCGCCGAGGGCATCATCGACCCGGCCAAGGTCACCCGCTCCGCGCTGCAGAACGCCGCCTCCATCGCGGCGCTGTTCCTCACCACCGAGGCCGTCATCGCCGACAAGCCGGAGAAGGCCGCCGCGGCCGCCGGCGGCGGCATGCCGGGCGGTGACATGGACTTCTGATCCTGATCGGATTCCGATCGGATCGGCTGATCCTCGTCCGTGTGGGCGGCTCCCTTCGGGGGGCCGCCCACGCGGCGTTTCGGCGTTCCGCCCTTCCGGTGTTCCCACGTTCCGGCGTTTCGGCGTTCCGGCGTTTCCACGGAGAATGGACGGATGGCTTCCGACGACATCGAGACCGCCCTGCACAACGCCCGGGCCCTGATCCTGGCCGACCTCACCGCGCGGGACGTGGCGGACGCCGCCGTCGTCTCGCTGGTGGAGCAGGCCGTCACCCACCGCCGCTGGTGGCTGGAGCAGTGGCCGGACGGCACCGAGTACGTGCTCGGGCTGGTCGCCCAGGACGTCCAGGACGCGTTGCTGGAGGCGTACGGGCGGTGGCCGCTGTGCACCGCCTGCGCGGCCGACGGGGACCCGCACGCGCTGGGCGTGGAGCCCGAGCTGGGGCCGGAGCCGCACTGGGTGTGCGGCAAGCAGGGCGCGGTGGTGGCGCCGGTGGGGGAGTTGGACTAGCTCTCGCCCAGTTGCTGGAGTTCGGCCGCCAGGTTGGTGCGGGCCGCCTCGGTGAGGCGGTGGTGGGCGGCGGGGGTGCGGTAGAGGGCGGGGAGGGCCAGGATGCGGCGCAGCACGGCGGCCCGGCCGGCCCGGAAGTCCGGCTCGGGGACGAAGTCGTACTCCTCGCGCACGGCGGCCGTGTAGGCCGCGTAGGCCTCGGGGCTGCCGCCGAGGACGGCGAGGTCGGCGTCGCAGAGCACCTCGCCGTTGCGGTCGCCGGGGGCCGGGGCGTGGGCGGCGGTGAGCAGGACGAGCCGTTGGACCTCGGCGACGCGTTCGGCCGGCAGGCCGGCGGCGGTCAGCGCGCGGACGGCGAGGGCGGCGCTGCGCTCCTCGTTCTCGGTGCGGTCGGGCCGGTGGACGGCGTCGTGGAACCAGGCGGCGAGCCGGACGGCGTCCGGGTCGGCGGCGTGCCCGGCGAGGTCGTCGACGTGGCGCAGGATCGCGCGCAGGTGCTCGGTGGAGTGGTAGCGGCGCCAGGGCTCGGACCAGCGGCGCAGCAGCTCCCGGCCGTACGGTTCGGGGTCGTCGGTGGCGCCGCAGCGGTGCAGCAGGGCGGTCCAGGCGGTGAGCAGGTCCTCGGTCGGCATGGGGCACATTGTGGCGGACGGGCCCGGCCCGGCACTGGACCTATAGGTAGGTTGACGATATATGTAGTCGTATGACAGAACGCTCCATGCAGGAGCCCACGCTGCTGCTGCTCACCGCTCTGGCCGACGCGCCGAGACACGGCTACGCGCTGATCCAGGAGGTCGCCGCGATCTCGGACGGCCGGGTCAAGATGCGCACCGGCACCCTCTACGGGGCCCTCGACCGGCTGCTGACCCAGGGCCTGATCGAGGTCGCCGCCGAGGAGGTCGTGGACGGTCGGGCCCGGCGCAGCTACGCGCTGACCGATGCCGGACGGGACGCGCTGGCCGCCGAGGCCGGGCGGCTGCGGGCAGTCGCCACCGAGGCCGAGCGCCGGCTGACGAGGATCCGGTCGATGCTGCCGGGAAGGACCGGGTCGCAGGGGCGGCCCGCCGCGGGGGGAGGACTCTCATGACCATGCCGGTGATCGGTGCCGCACCCTCGACGGTGCTGCGGGCCGCGCTGCAGCTCTACCCGGCGCGGTACCGCCGTGAGCGCGGCGAGGAGCTGGCCGAGGTGTTCGCCGACACGACGGCCGAGGGCAGCCGCACGGCGGTCGCCCGGGAGGTGCTCGGCCTGGCGCTGTACGGGCTGCGGGTGCGGCTCGGGCTGACCGGCGCGTCGGCGGCCGGGCGGCTGCTCGCCCTGGTGGCACCGATGATCGCCGGTGCGGTGGTCGGAGCCACCATGGTGCCCTGGCTGGCCGCCCTGGACCGGACCACCAGGTGGCTCGCCTGGGACGACTCGTTCGGCAACCACGTCCGGGCCTTCGCCCCGCCGGCGGCCGCGCTGCTGCTCGGGGTGGCGGCTCTGCTGGGGCGCTGGACGGCCGTTCGGGTCACCGCGCTGCTGCTGGGCGCCGTCGGGCTGTACGACCTGGGCCTGGCCGCCTGGTCGTCGCACTTCGTCGACGCATGGTGGGTCGGCTACATCGGGATGGCCACGCTGCCGTTCGTGGTGGCCGCGCTGCTGCTGGTCGCCGCGCCGACCGACCTGCTGCCCCGGCCGAACCTGCGGACCGCCGGGCTGGTGCTGGCCTCGGCGGTCGCCGGCGGGCTGCTGGAGGCGGCCCAGAACTGGGACGACACGACCTTCCCGCTGGACCTCCAGTGGTTCGTGGTGATGCTGATCGCTCCGACGCTGCTGACCTTCGCCGGTCTGCGCGGGCGGATGGGGCCGGCGGCGGTGGGGCTGGCGATGCTGGTGCTGACCGGGCCCGGCAGCCTGTTCAACATCTGGCGGGAGACCGGCGGGATCTCGCACCTGCTGCCGATGGCGGTGCCGGTGGTGGTCCTGCTGGCGCTGGTGGCGGTGGCGGAGCGCCGGTTCGGCCGGCGGACGGTCCTCGGGATGGTGCCGGGACGGGTGTGACGGGTGTGACGGGTACCCCGTCGCGGTGTGACGGGCACCCCCGTCCCGGTGTGACCGGGGCGGGGGTGTGCTCTCGCCGGGGGCGCGGGGATGTGGCAGGCTGTCTGATATGTCTAGACCAATTTTCGAAGTCATCGCGCTGACGCCCCAGGACGCCCAGGCTGCCGAGTCGGGCGGCGCCGACCGGCTCGAACTGGTCACCGACATGGCCGCCGACGGACTCACCCCCTCCGTCGAGGACTTCGCCCGGATCCGGGCCGCCGTCGCCATCCCGCTGCGCGTCATGCTCCGGATCCGGGACGGCTTCGCCCCCGGCGACCTGGACGAACTGTGCGCCCGGGCCGCCGCGCTGCGGGCCGAGGGCGCCGAGGAGTTCGTCCTCGGCTTCCTCGACGCCGGGGGCGCCGTCGACCTGGCCGCCACCACGGCCGTCGCCGAGGCGATCGCCGGCTGCCGCTGGACCTTCCACCGGGCGATCGACCACAGCACCGACCGGGCGGCCCTGCGCGCCGCCGTCGGCACGCTGCCCGGACTGGACACCTTCCTCACCTCCGGCGCGGCCGCCGGGGTGGACGCCGGCCGCGCGGTGCTGGCCGCCGAGCTGGCCCGCAGCGGCGAACCCGGCTACGCCCAGCGGATCCTGATCGGCGGCGGCCTGCGGGCCGAGCACCTCAAGGAGCTGCGGGCGGAGGGCTTCGACGCCTTCCACGTCGGCGGTGCGGTGCGGACCGACGGCTGGCGGACGCCGGTCGACGCGGCCAGGGTCGCCGAGTGGCGGGCGCTGATCGACGCCTGAGCGGTCGGTTGGTCGACGCCTGAGCGATCGAGAAGGGGCCGGTGACGCCACCGGCCCCTTCTCGCGGTCATCCGAGCTGCTCGGGCAGCGGCTCGCGGTGCAGCACCGTCAGCCCGGAGACGGCGCGGGTGAGCGCCACGTAGAGCCGGCGCAGGCCGGTCCGCTCGTCCGGCTCGCCGGCGACCACCGCGGCCGGCTCGTCCAGCACCACGTAGTCGTACTCCAGACCCTTGGCCAGCGAGGCCGGGACGAGGGTCAGCCGGGCGTCGGCGCTGGTCTCGGCGCCGGGGGAGAGGTGCGGCAGTCCGGCCGCGGTGAGCAGTTCGGCGAGCAGCGGGATCCGGGCGTCGGCGGCGATCAGGCCGGTCGAGCCCTCGTGTTCCAGCGCCTCCCGGCAGGCCGTCAGGACGGCCTCCTCCCACTCCTCGACCGGGCGGATCACCAGTGAGCCGGGGGCGTCGCGGACCGAGGTCGCCGGGGCCAGGCCCGGGGCGATCGCGGGCAGCAGCCGGGAGGCGTAGGCGATGACCTCCTCGGGCACCCGGAAGCCCTTGGTCAGCTCCTCGATGTGGGCCTCCGGCTTGCCCAGGTGGTACAGGGCGTCCGGCCAACTGGCCGTCGCCCAGGGGGTGGTGCCCTGGGCGAGGTCGCCGAGGACGGTGGCCGAGCCGGTGGTGCAGCGGCGGCCGACGGCGCGGTACTGCATCGGGGAGAGGTCCTGGGCCTCGTCCAGCACCACGTGCCCGAGCGAGGGGGTGCGCTGCACCAGGTCCGTCGCCTCGTCCACCAGGACGGCGTCGGCGGGCGTCCAGCGGGCGGTCTTCACCGAGCGGCCGGGCTTGGGCCACAGCACGGCCCGCTGCTCCTCGGCGGTCAGCACGCCCTCGGCGCACTCGGCCAGGAACTCCGGGTCGGAGAGCAGCCGCAGCACCAGCTTGGCCGGGTCGACGGCCGGCCAGCACTCCTTGACCACGGCCTTGACCGCGGCGTTGCGGGCCACCGCGTCCTGCACCCGGTCGTCCGGGGCCTCACCGCCCTGCTCCATCTTCACCAGCACGGCGTGCGCGATGCGCTGCGGCAGGGCGTCCCGGGCGGCGCCGTAGCGGACCTCGCGGCTCTTCAACTCCTCGATGATCTCGATCAGTTCGTAGGCCGGGACGCGCCAGCGGCGGGAGCCGCGGACCACCACGCAGGGCTCGGTGGGCAGCGTGATGCCCGACCGTACGGCCCGGCGCAGCACCTCGGCCATCCGGGCGTCGCCCTTGAGCCGTGCCGCCTCCGGGTCGTCCTCGCCCTTCACCTCGACGTGGGCGACCAGCTGCTGCACGGTGGCCTGGCCGACCTCCAGCTCGCCGAGGGCCGGGAGGACCTGCTCGATGTAGGACAGGAAGGCGTTGTTCGGCCCGATCACCAGGGTGCCGGTGCGGGCCAGCCGCTCGCGGTGGGCGTACAGCAGGTACGCGACGCGGTGCAGGCCGACGGCCGTCTTCCCGGTGCCGGGCGCCCCCTGGACGCAGATGGTGCCCGTGACGTCGGAGCGGACGATCTCGTCCTGCTCGGGCTGGATGGTGGCGACGATGTCGCGCATCGGGCCGACGCGGGGCTTCTCGATCTCGGCGGCGAGCAGGGCCGAGCCGGTCTCCTGCTCGGACGGGTCGGTGAGGTGCTCGTCCTCGTAGGCGGTGAGTTCGCCGCCGGTGTAGCCGAAGCGGCGGCGGCGCTCGACGTCCAGCGGATCGGTGCGGCTGGCCCGGTAGAACGGCTGGGAGACCGGCGCGCGCCAGTCGATCACCATCGGGTCGCCGTCGGCGTCGTGGACGTGGCGGCGGCCGATGTAGAAGCTCTCCCCTCCGCCGCCCTCGCTCAGCTCCTCGCTGACCGCGTGCAGGTAGTCGAGGCGGCCGAAGAACAGCGGGGTGTCGGAGAGGTCGGCCAGGGCGGCGATCCGGGCCTCGATCTGGTTCTGGAGGACGGCGGCGGTGACCCAGGAGCCGGTCACGTCGCGGATGTCGAGGGACTGGACGTCCTCGCGCATCGCCCGCAGCGCGGACCGGGACGCGGACAGGTGGTCGCGTTCGCGCTGGAGGGGGTCGGTGGTGGGGGTGGCGGGCACAGCGAACCTTCCCGGCTGTCCCGGTGGCGGGCGCAGCGGATCGATGGAGCTCACGGTGGGGTACAGCCGACCGGTTGCCGTGCGGTCGGCGCCTCCCCCGGCTGCCTGCGGACGTCAGCAGGTACCACGGTTCGGGAGGGGGCAGACGGACGATCCTAGACCCGTCCGTCTCGGGGTTCCAGCCCCGCAGGTCTCAGGGGGTGTCGGGGGGGCCGTACACCCGGAGGAGGACGGCTGCCTCGCTGGATGCGGCCTTCGGAGTGATGCCCGCGGCCGGTCGGGTGCCTACCGTTGAAGACATGAGCACCGAAACCCCCACCCCCCGCACGGGCCCGGCCGGCGCGACCGCCGTCCAGGGCCGCCACCGCAACCTGCTGGGCACCGCCGTCCGCAACGTCGGGATCGCGCTGGACACCGCCGCGCGCGTGATCTTCCTCGGGCGCGACGGTGTCCGGTACTGAGCGTGACCGTGGTTACAGCACGTCGTCCGCGTCGATGATGCGGTACGCGTAACCCTGCTCGGCCAGGAAGCGCTGCCGGTGGGCGGCGAAGTCCTGGTCCACGGTGTCCCGGGCGACCACCGAGTAGAAGTGCGCCGAGTGCCCGTCCGCCTTGGGGCGCAGGACGCGGCCGAGGCGCTGGGCCTCCTCCTGGCGGGAGCCGAAGGTCCCGGAGACCTGGATGGCCACGGTGGCCTCGGGCAGGTCGATCGAGAAGTTCGCGACCTTGGAGACCACCAGGACGCCGATCTCCTTGTTGCGGAAGGCGTCGAAGAGCTTCTCCCGCTGGGTGTTGCTGGTCTCGCCCTTGATCACGGGCGCGTCCAGGGCCTCGCCGAGCTCGTCCAGCTGGTCGATGTACTGGCCGATGATCAGCGTCTGGTCCTTCTCGTGCTTCTTGACCAGCGCCTCCACCACCCGCCGCTTGGTCGCGGTGGTCGCGCAGTAGCGGTAGCGCTCCTCCGGCTCGGCGGTCGCGTAGGTGAGCCGCTCGGAGTCGGTCAGGGTGACCCGCACCTCGCAGCAGTCGGCGGGCGCGATGTAGCCCTGCGCCTCGATCTCCTTCCAGGGTGCGTCGAAGCGCTTGGGGCCGATCAGGCTGAACACGTCGCCCTCGCGGCCGTCCTCGCGCACCAGGGTGGCGGTCAGGCCGAGCCGGCGGCGGGCCTGGAGGTCGGCGGTGAACTTGAACACCGGCGCGGGCAGCAGGTGCACCTCGTCGTACACCACCAGGCCCCAGTTGCGGGCGTCGAACAGCTCCAGGTGCGCGTACACGCCCTTCCGCTTGGTCGTCATCACCTGGTAGGTGGCGATGGTGACCGGGCGGATCTCCTTCCTGGTGCCGCTGTACTCGCCGATCTCGTCCTCGGTCAGCGAGGTGCGCTTGACCAGCTCGTGCTTCCACTGGCGGGCCGAGACGGTGTTGGTGACCAGGATCAGCGTGGTCGACTTGGCGTGCGCCATCGCGGCCGCGCCGACCAGCGTCTTGCCGGCGCCGCAGGGCAGCACGACCACGCCGGAGCCGCCGTGCCAGAAGCCCTCGACGGCCTGCGCCTGGTACGGGCGCAGCTGCCAGCCGTCCTCGTCCAGGTCGATCGGGTGCGCCTCGCCGTCCACGTACCCGGCGAAGTCCTCGGCGGGCCAGCCGAGTTTGAGCAGCACCTGCTTGATCTGGCCGCGCTCGGAGGGGTGCACCACCACGGTGTCCGGGTCGACCCGGGCGCCGACCAGCGGCGCGATCTTCTTGGAGCGCAGCACCTCCTCCAGCACCGGGCGGTCGGTGGTGGTCAGCACCAGCCCGTGGGTGGGGTGCTTGAGCAGCTGGAGCCGCCCGTAGCGGCCCATGGTGTCGGCCACGTCCACCAGCAGGGCGTGCGGCACCGGGTACCGCGAGTACGTCACCAGGGCGTCGACCACCTGCTCGGCGTCGTGTCCGGCCGCCCGGGCGTTCCACAGCCCGAGCGGGGTCACCCGGTACGTGTGCACGTGCTCGGGCGCCCGCTCCAGCTCGGCGAACGGGGCGATGGCGCGCCGGCATTCGGCGGCCCTGGGGTGGTCGATCTCCAGGAGGAGAGTCTTGTCGCTCTGGACGATCAAGCAGGACACACATACCTCCGTCATTAGGATCGCCCCGTGACCGACCCAACCAGTTCCACCCCGAGGGCAATGCCCCGAGCCAGGCGCCGCAAGGGCGTCCCGGCCAGCGCACCCGGGATGCGCGCCGCTATCTATGTTCGCCTATCGCGGGAGACGGAGGAGACGACTTCTCCCGAGCGGCAGCGCGCGGCCTGCGAGCAGCTGTGCGCGGCACGCGGCTGGACCGTGGTCGCAGTCGAGGAGGACATCGACGTCTCCGGCTTCTCGCGGGGACTGGAACGGCCGGGCCTCCAGAAGATCCTGGAACGGCTCGACGGGTTCGATGTGATCGTGTTCTTCAAGATCGACCGACTCGCCCGGTCCACGGTGGACTTCGCCGAGATCATGAAGATCACCGAGGCGCAGAGCGTTGCCCTGGCGTCGGCGACGGAACCGCTGGACCTCACGTCGTCCATGGGACGGGCCATGGCGAAGGTGATCGCCGTCTTCGCCGAGCTGGAGTCGGACACCATCGGCATGCGGGTCGCCGGCGCCCACGAGCACCTGCGGCGGGAAGGCCGCTACACCGGGGGACGCGTCCCCTACGGCTACGAGGTGGTCCCGAACCCGGACGGTGCGGGCAAGGTGCTGGTCGTCAACCAGGAGGAGGCCAAGACCATTCACACGATCGTGAAGCGGGTGCTGGCCAAGGACTCGTTGATCCAGATCGCCATCGACCTCACCAAGGCCGACATCCCTTCGCCGGGGCACGCGTCGCGACAGACCACCGGCAAGCGCAGCAACTTCAAGAAGTGGTACACGACTTCACTGCGGAGTCTGCTGAGCAACCCGCAGTTGCTCGGGCAGGTCATCGAGGACGGCAAGCCGATCCTGCGAACCGATGGGCTGCCGCTGGTCAACCGGCCGCCGATCCTGGACATGGACACTTGGCAGGCGCTCCAGGACGAATTGGGCCGCCGCTCGAACAACCCGGGCGAGCGCAGGCGGGAAGCGACATCGCTGCTGCGTGGGATGGCCCACTGCGCCCTGTGCGGGTTCCGGATGTACACCTACGTGGCGAGCGGGCGGACACGGTACCGCTGCATCGGTCGGCTCAAGAAGCGACAGGGCGGCGTGGCGGTCGACTGCTACGGCGTGAGCATCGCGGGCAAGGGGATGGAGGACCACGTCGAGGCGGAGTTCCTTCGGAAGTTCGGCCGTCTTCCCGTGGTGCGGGTGGTGGAGCACGCAGGGGAGAACTTCCGGCCGCAGATCAGGCAGGCTGAGGAAGCGCTGACCGACCTGGAGAAGGACCGGTACGAGCGCGGTCTCTTCAAGGGCGGCGACGGCGCCCAGCGGTACGCGACGCAGTACGCCCGCCTTGAGGAGCGGATCGCGGAACTCAAGGAACGGCAGCGGAACGCGAAGCCGGCGGGGACGGAGGTGGTCCCGATCGGCAAGACGCATGAGGAGGTCTGGCGGGACGCCGACGTGGCCGGGAAGCGGGACCTGTTGCTCAGCACCGGCGCGTACGTCGAGGTGGCCCCGGCGGAGAAGGCGGGCAAGGTCTTGGACCTGAGGCGGCTTGCCCTCTACTTCGGAGAGGAGGGGATGATGCGGCGCTCTGTCGCCGGGAAGGTCGTGGCCGACGAGGAAGCTGTAGCCCAAGGCGAGGATCTGTCGGAACCCGGGCGGTGACGGACTGAGGAACGTTAAGCGGTCTGCCTTCGGAGAGCGCCGAAGGCAGGCCGTCCTATGTGCGGTTGAGTTGCTACTGAGTTTTCGCCGCTCAGCCACTGCTACGGGTGGCTGCTGCGCCTTGGCCTCGCTCCGAGGCGAGCTGATCGGCCAGCAGCCTCTCTGACTGGAGAAGTGCATCTAGTATCTGGCGCGAGGTCTGCTCAAAGGGATCCTCCACCTCAACGCCGAGATCGTGTCGAAGAGTGACGCGAAGCAGGTACACGCCGTCGGACAGCGGTCCGTTGAACCATGCCTTGCCTCGTTCGCACGCTGCGTTGCGGTCGGGGCTGCTCGGCAGTTGCTTGACGACTGAATAGCCGAGGCCGAGAGACCGGTTGAGGTCTGACACGATGCTCAACACTTTTTTCGGCAACATCATTTGGGCTTGGGCATACTGATCGGCCCACGCCTCCTTCGCCGCGTCGAGAGTCTGAGCGTCAGTGTCCTCGCCGCGTTCGGCAGCGTAAACAGCGTCCCTGGCCGCTGCCCGATAAGCGCGGGCTGCGGCGTTGAGCCGCGCATACTGGTCGCGCTTCGCCTCCAGGGCGCGCTCGTCACGTTCTTGTTCGCGTTCACGCTCGGTGCGTTGGTTCTGCTCGGCGATCTCCGCGCGGCGGGCGCGTTGGCTGAGGACGGCTCCACCCAGGGTTCCGCTCAACGTTCCACCGACGCCGATGACCGCCACAGCAAGTGTAGTGATGTCCACTAAGTCCCCCCGCGGTCCGACTGGTTCACCTGTCAATGGCGACTGGTCGCGACCAATTATGGCCGTCACCAGCCCCTCGGCTCAGACCGCTCGGCGTCCCGCAGCGGCCCGGGGTCAGGGGGAGGGCGGAGTACTTGGCGCCGGCGCACTCGGCCAGGGCCGCACGCAGCTCGGTGAACAGGGCGTCCGAGCGGGACGCGTTCCGGCTGCGCATCGGACGGCACACGATGTAGCTGTAGCCGTCGGGGGCAGGGCTCGAAGCCCTGCGCCGCTGCCAGCTGCTTCGAGGGGGGTGGAGCCCGGCTGGAACCAGACGACGAGCTGGTCCCCGGACCCGGGGCCGGTCACGCTGACCCGTTCGACGGTGGACCACGGGATGACCACCTGACCGTGCCTCAGTTTCAGCTCGGGCGGATGCCGGAGACGAGCGAGGAGATCGAGGCTGAGGTTCGACTGCGGGACACGGAGCGTCGCTGGGAGGTTGAGCTTAAAGACCGAACGCATCGAGCTGAACTCGCCCATCAGCACGTGGCTGTTGCCCGCCGTGCTGAGGGCATCCGTGGGTGGGTGTTGGTAGCTGTCGTTGTGGCGATCGTGATCTCTCCGTGGGCTGCGATGGTTGCCGCCGTGCCCGCAAATGACTTCAGCATGTACATGGCGCCTGTGACGGGGATCGCCGGAACGATCATCGGTTACTGGTTCGGACAAGGAGACCGAGTTCGGGGGTTGCCGGGGAAGTTGGAAGTTCCGGATTCGACGCCTTCGAGCAGGAGGGAGGGGTAAGTCTGGACGATGAGCGGTCCGTCGTTCACGCGGGGGAGCCCTCCACTGGCTGACATGCTGGATGTGACCGGCCGGGATCGCCGGGCCGGACTGACGCAGACCCTCCAGTGTCGCTCATTCCACCCGGAATGTGTCGGGCTGCTTCCACTCGTAGCGGATGGCCGGGCGCGTCAGTTCCTTCGAGTGACCACGATCCGTACTCGCTCGTTGAACCGGCCATGAAGAACTCGAAGCGCGTTCTCACCGCCCTGGCCCTGATGGGCACGGCCTTCGCCGCCACCGCCGCCTCGGCGGGCTCCGCCCATGCTCTCGCGGGCATCGGCGAGGGCCCCGGCGGCCTGCTGGCCGCCCCCGGATTCCTGATCGCCGACCAGGTCGGCGGCGGCTCGCTGCCGGTCGGGCAGGGGGAGATCGGCAGCCTGGCGGACCAGGCGGTCAAGCAGAAGATGAAGGAGTCGCAGGGGCACTGAGGCACCCGCTGTCCGCCGTCGCTATTCGTCCAACTCCGCGACGCCGGTGATGCGGTGGAGGGCGAAGGTGCGCAGTTCGTCGGCGTGGTGGTCGAAGGCGGTGACGTAGCCGCCTTCGACCTTGACCGGGTCGATGATGCGCTGGCTGGCGATGCCCTCGGCGTTGAGGTAGCCGATCCACATCCGTTCGCCGAGCAGGACGGCGGTCTGGAGGGCGGCGAGGGTCTCGGCGGCGGCGGTGCGGGGGAGTTGGCGCGGGTCGGGGGCGGTTTCGCGGCGGGTGGCGGTGGCGGCGCGGTCGCCGGCCCGGATGGCCTTGATGGCGGCCGCGAGGAGGGTGTCGTCGGGGGTGGGCGGGCCGTCGGGGACGGGCACGGGGGCGGTGCGGGGCGGGGTGCGGTGGCTGTCCGGGCGGCTGATCAGGACGTCGCCCTCGGCGGATTCGGCGGCCGGGGCGTAGCCCATGGTGCGCAGGGCGGCGAGCAGGACGTCCGGGGCGGCCTGGGAGGCGAGGACGGTGGGGGCGAGCAGGCGCAGTCGCAGGTCGGCGGAGCGGCGGTCCGCGAGCACCTCGTTGAGCAGGGCGGGGTCGTCGCAGCGCAGGTAGGAGGAGGCGGCGCCGACCCGCAGGATGCCGTGCCGGCGGGCGACGTCGTCGATCAGGTAGGCGAGCGGCTGGGGGACGGGTGTGCGGCTGTGCTGGGCCAGGAAGGTCTGGAGGTCGGCGGCGGTGCGGCCGGCGTCCAGGGCGCGGCGCACGGACGTCGGGGTGAAGCGGTAGACGGTGGCGCCGCCCTTGGACTCGATGTCGGCGCACAGGGCGAGCGCCTGGGCGAGCGGGGTGAGCAGCGGGCCGGGGGCGATCGCGGTGAGGTCCGGCTGGAGGATGACGTGGTCCAGCGGCTGGGGCAGCAGCGGGGCGAGCACCTCGGCCGGGTCGGACTCGGCGGTGAGCAGGGCGCGGGCGGGGGCGGCGAGGGCGCCGCGGCCGGTGATGCCGAGCAGTTCGGCCTCGGCGAGGGTCCAGGTGGTGAGGTCGTCGCGGAACTCGTGGCCGTCCGGGCCGGTGGGGCCGCCGCGCAGCGGGCGCTGCCAGCGCAGGGTGGGCAGCAGCTCCGCGGCGGTGGCCGGGGTGCCGGGCGGGAGTTCGGCGAGCAGGGCGAGGGCGGCGCGGCGGACGGACGGGGCGAGGGTGCGGTCGAGTTCGGGGCCGAGGGCGGCGCGCGGCTTGCCCTTGCCGTCAGGGGTGCCGGTGAGGGCGGGGACGCGGGTGGCGGCGAGCCAGGCGCCGGCCAGGACGGACCAGCGCTCGGCGGTGTCCAGGTGCAGCCAGCTGTCGTAGCCGGGGGTGGGCGCCCAGCATTCGTCGGCTTCGCCGTCGGGGGCCAGCAGGCCTGATGCGTAGGCGAGTTCGACCCAGAAGGCGGCCTGCTGCTCGGTGGTCTCCAGGGTCTGGGCGGCGCGCTTGAGGTCCCGTACGCCGAGGCCGCCGGCCCGCAGGGTGGGGGGCGGGGTGAGGCCCCAGGTCTCCAGGAGTTCCTCGACGGTCTTGACGGCGGTGTGCGCCTGGCCGGCCGCGGCGCTGTCCACAGCCTGTGGATCGCGCGGGGGCGTAGCGGGCGCGGGTTCGGGCTGGAGCGGCTCGACGGTGCGGTGGGTGCGGCCGCCGCGCAGGTGCAGGGCCAGCTCGCGGGGCAGTACGACGCTGCCGGGGCTGGTGGGCAGCAGCAGGCCGCGGGCGAGCAGCCATTCGACCGGGCTCTGCGCGTCCTCGGCGGTGACCGGGCGGGTGGCGTCCGGGACGGTGCCGGTGGGCGGGCCCCAGACCAGCCGGTCGAGCAGTCGCAGCGCGGGCTCGGGGGCGGTGTCGAGCAGGGCGGCGCAGCGGGTGCGGTCGGTGAGCAGGGCGGTGAGGGCGGCGACCGCGGTGACCGGGTCCGGGGTGGCGGGCTGGCCGGCCGAGGCGAGCAGCTGCTGCAGTCGGGCCGGGGACATGCCGGTGGTGGCGTCGGCGAGGGTCGGGCCGAGGCCGGTGCGGCCGGGGTTGGCGGCGGTCGGGGCGAGCGCCTCGCGGACGGCGAGCACCAGCCGCAGGCCGTTGTCGGGGCCCCAGAGCAGCGCCCGGTCGCGCAGCACGGCGATGGCGCGGGGCAGGGCGGCGGCGACGGCGGAGCGGTCGGCCGGGGTGAGCGGGGTGGCGCCGGGGTGCGGCTTGACCTTGGCCGGGCCGGTCAGCAGGGTGCGGAGGGTCGCCAGGGGGGTGCCGTCCGGGCAGGTCGCCAGCGCCTCGGCGACCTGGAGGGTGAACCGGTCGAGCCGCTCCAGGGCGCGCAGGGCGGAGGCGCGCGAGGACAGCCGGGCGGACAGCTGGGTGAGGTCGCCGGGGACGGGGTTCAGCAGGTCGGGGCGGGAGCGGAGCAGGGCGGCGAGCGCGTCGTCGGGGCGGGCGCGCAGCTCCTCGGCGAGGGTGCGGGGGCCGGCGGGCTTCCTGCTCTGGCGTTGAGGGCCCTGCTGTGTGGTCATTCGACCTAGGTTAGTCGGGAGCGCGGACGCTGGGATGCCTCGTGCGCCGGGGGCCCGGGGACTCGCGCAGGGCGGCGCGCGCTGGGTAGCGTCCTGGACGAGGGCGGTCGGGTACGGGCGAGGCGGGGTGTCGGTGATGACGGACGGCGAGTGGTGGCGCAAGAGCGGGCCGTGGAGCGAGCGGTCGGGGGGCGGGGGTTCCCCGGGGCCGTCCGCGCCGTCGACACCGCCTCCCCCGGTTGCTCCGCCGACCGCCGGGCCGGCCGAGGACGGTGTCTACGGCCCCTCGGCCGGTTCCGCCCACGGTGGGACGGGCCACGGCGGTACGGGCGGCATCCCGAACGTGTCGCTGGACCTGCCGGGCGTGGCCTCGTCCGGGGGCGGGTCGGAGGTGATCCCCCCGCCGACGGTGCAGAGTTCGAGCCCGTGGACGATGACGATGCTCGACTTCTCGGACACTCCGCAGCCCGCGCCCAAGCCGATCCCCGAGCAGCGCGCGGCCGACGAGACGGCGCAGCAGCCGCCGGTCGAGCAGGCTGCGGTGAAGTCGAGGAAGCAGCGGAAGGCGAAGGCCGCGCCCGCGCCCGCCGCCGCCCCGGGCAAGGGTGCGCGCAAGCCGTCCCCGCTGATCCTGCTGTCCTGCGGGCTACTGGTCGGCGGCGCGATCTCCGGGTTCTTCCCGGCCATGCTGGCGGGCTGGGGGTTCGGCTACCTGTCCCGTCAACTCTCCGACCTGACACGGAAGTTCGTGATCCTGGGGGTCCCGCTGGTGACGATGAGCGCGAGCACGCTGTTCGCGATGCAGCGCGCCAAGCAGGCCGGCGCCGGCGGGGGCGCCGGGGTGCAGACCGGCTCACCGCTGGGCCAGTTCAGCTGGTCGATGGCCCCGGGGGTGCTGCGCACGGCGGCGGTGCTGACGGCGGTGGTGCTGTTCCTGCTGAGCATGCGTCGCCGCCCGCCGCAGCGGGGCTGAGCGCGGGGCCGGCCCCGCGCCCCGGGGGTTCGGGTGCGGGGCCGGATCCGTTTCCCGGCGACGCGGGACCGAGCCGGCCGGTGCCCGCCGCAGGTCAGCGGAGCGCGGTGAAGCCGGTGCAGAGCAGCCGGACGCTCCGGGTGAACTTCTCGTCCTGCCCGATCCGCGGGATCAAGTCGCCCATGACCAGCGGGAACTGCTCGCACAGTTCGGCGTAGAGCTCGGGGGTGATGGTCGGCGGGGCGGTCGGCTGGTTCTGTTCCTGGAGCACGAAGCCGGTGATGTGGCTGAGCAGGGTGTCGGCGGCGATGCCGCAGTGGTGGGCGGGCAGGCCGGCGTCGAGGAGGGTGCGCAGCAGGCGCTCCATCAGGCGGAGGCCGTCGGTGCTCAGCATGCCGGGGCTCTCGGCGAGGAGTTGGGCGCCGCCGGCGTGCTGCTTGATCTCTTGGCGCAGGGTGGCGGCCTGGGCTTCGACGCGGTCCTGCCAGTCGGCGTCGGGGGGGAGGGCGGCGAGGGCTTCGGTGCCCGCGTCGTACGCCCGGCGGCTGATCCGGTCGGCCATCAGGGCGAGCAGCTCGTCCTTGCCGCGTACGTGGTAGTAGAGGCTGCCGGCGTGGGCGTTGAGGCGGTCGGCGACCTGGCGCATGGACAGGTTCTGGTAGCCGACCTCGGCGAAGACGGCCATGCCCGCGTCGACGATGCGCTCCTTGGTGAGCTTCATGCGATCCACCGTACATCGTTTTCCAACACTGTTCGAAAACTGTGCTAGCTTTGTCTCATCAGGTTTTCGAACGGCGTTGGAAAGCGCCGTAGGCGGGGAGGGGCAGGACCATGGGGGCGATCCTTTTCAACGTGACCACGGCCGCGTTGATGGTCATGATGGTCAACTCCGGGCTGGGCGTCGTCGGCCGGGACACCCTGCGCTCGCGACCGCTCCCGTGGGCGGCGATCGCCCTGACCGCCGTCGCCGTCGGCGGCGTGCTGCTCCAGCTGGTGTGGTCCGGCGCCATGGACGCGCTGGACGCGGACCCGTCCAAGTCCGGCTGGTGGCGCGAGTTCACCTCGGTGTTCATGCAGAACGGCGGCCTGTTCGGCGGCCTGTGGAACCTCGTCACCCTCGCCGCCGTCGCCGCGCTCGCCCAGTGGTACTGGGGTGGCCCGCTGACCCTCGGCTTCTTCCTGGCCGGCATCCTGCTGCCCGGCCGCATCGACGACCTGCTCGGCTTCGGCGACGGCCCCAGCACCGACCCCCGCAACTTCGCCGGCAGCTCCGGCGCCACCTACTTCCTCGGCGCGACCCTCGCCCTCGCCTTCCTCACCCGCACCCGCCTCCCCAAGGAGATCGCCCTGGCGGCCGGCGTCCCGGTGCTCGGCCTCGCGATGTGGTTCGCCCAGGACAACGGCCACGGGCTGGTCTCCGTCTACGGCTTCGTCCTGGGCGGGGTGGTGTGGGCGGTGCGCCGCCAGCTGACCCAGCGCCAGGAGGCGCGCCGCCAGGCGGCCTGACGGTAGCGTTGGCTCCGGGCCCGTCGTCCAACTCCCTTGCGGGAGGCGGCCGGCGGGCCCTTTCCCGTTTCTGCTCCCGTTCCGCGACCCGGAGGTTCCCGTGGCCCGTCTGTACGTCCGTGCCGGCCTGGACCCGAGCGACCCGGGCGCGCAGGTCGCCGTCCTGGTCGTCGACCCCGACGGCGCCCCCGGCGAACGGGCGCTGGACCGGCTCGGCTCGTACTGCTACGAGGGCGACGGCGCCTTCTTCCTGCTGCCGACCGACGGCTGGGCCGAGCGCGGCCTGGACGGCGACCGGCTGACGGTGTCGATCGCGGTCTACCCGTACGCGCTGGAGCAGGTGGGGGCCGATCCGGCCGACTTCCCGGACCGCTCGGCCGTCGATCCGGACGCCGCCGTCGTGCTGTCCGCCGAGGCGGCCCTGCCGGTGCCGCCCGGCAGGCTCTCCGAGGCCACCGCCGTGTTCACCGGCGCGCCCGGCGTCCCGCTGGACGACCTGCTCGGCGCGGAGGACGACTGGCCGATGGTCCTCGCGGACGGGCCCGTCGAGGGCGAGCTGGTCAACTGAGCCGGGAGGAAGCCATGGTGAGGATCCCGTCGAGGACGGCCTCCGGGTCGTCGGTGGTCACCGAGTGCCCGGCGCCGGGGACGATCGCGACCCGGGCCGCCGGAGCGAGCCGCTGCAGCCGTTCGGCGACGGCCCGGGCGTCGTGCAGGGCGCTGCGCTCGCCGAGCAGGAAGAGCGCGGGGGCGCTGAGCCGGGCGAGTTCGGCGTCGTCGAGGGTGAGGGCCGGCGGCAGTCGGCGGCGGAAGCCGGTGGAGGCGCGCATCAGGGTCATCAGTTCGGCCTCCAGGAGCGCGCTGTTGCCGACCGCCCGGGCCAGCCGGGGGCGGAGCGCGCGCGGGGCCAGGGCGGCGAGGCCGCCGAGGATGAGCCAGGTGTAGAAGCGCCGGCCGACGTCGGCGAGGCCCGCCGGGTCGACGAGGGTGAGGGTGGCGGTCCGGTCGGGGTGGCGGAGCTGGTGGTGGAGGGCGATCCAGCCGCCGTAGGAGCAACCGACCAGGTGGGCGGCGGGGACGTCGAGGGCGGTGAGGAGTTCCTCCAGCCAGTCGGCGGCGTCGTGGCCGTCCCGGATCGGGGCGGTCTGCACGCTGGCGCCGGGTTCGCCGACGGTGTCCACGGCGATGACGGGGTGGTGTGCGGCGAGGCGTTCGACGTACGCGTGCCACATCAGGGCGTTGCCGCCGGAGCCGGGGAGCAGCACGACCGGAGGCCTGTCGGCGGGGTCGGCGGACTGGGTGGGTCCGGTGCGCTGGACGCGGGTGGTGCCGAAGCGGGTGGGGACGTCGAGCGCGGTGCGCGGGCCGGGCCAGAGCTGGGTCAGGGCGCCCTCGTACACGGTGCGGAAGCGGGCTTCGGCCTTGCCGTTCGTGAACTCGCTGATTCGCATGGTACATGTGTATCACATGCATGATACGGGTGTACCAAGAGAGGGAGGCCGAACTGTGGCCGAGAAGGTCGACCACGAGGAGCGCCGGCGACAGATCGCCGAGGCCCTGCTGCGGATCGCGGACACCGAGGGCCTGCAGTCGGCCAGCATGCGGGCGGTCGCCACCGAGGCGGGCGTCTCACTGCGCCTCGTCCAGTACTACTTCACGACCAAGCAGGGCCTGCTGCTGGACGCCCTCGCCCGGCTCGGCGCCCAGCTCCAGGCCCGGATGCAGCGGTGGATCGGCGAGGCCCGCGCCCCCCGGGAGGTGGTCACGGCGATCCTGTCCTGCATCCTGCCGACGGACCCGGAGAGCCGCCGGATCACCCGCACGTACGCGGCGTACTACACCCTGGTGCTCAGCGACCCCGAGGTGCTGGAGCAGCAGGCCGCCCAGCCGCCCGTCGTCCTGGAGGGCTTCCTGGTCAAGCAGCTCCGTGCGGCCCAGCAGGCGGGCGGGATCGCGCCGGAGCGGGACGTCGAGATGGCCGCCGCCGGGCTGCTGGCGATGGTCAACGGGCTCGGCTCCAGCGTTCTCGGCGGCCAGCGCACCGGAGAGCAGGCGCTGGCCGTCCTCCGCCACCACCTGGACGAGCTGTTCCGGCCGCCGGGCGGCCAAGACGCTCCCTAGGCCCTAGGCCCTAGGCCGTAGGCCCTAGCGGGCCAGGCTCCGGTACAGCCCGTTCGCCCACTGCTCGGTGAACCCGCAGAGCCGGCTGGAGTCGGAGCCCTTGGGGGACTGCATCACGGCCGAGGCGTAGCCGCCGTTGTCCGTGGGCCACTCGACGCGGCAGTAGACGACGCCGTTGTTGCTGGGCTTGGCGTCGACGTACTCCTGTCCGGTCACGGCGTCCGCGATCCGCACCGGTTGCGCGCCCGACTGGACGCTGTACGGGCCCCGGTACGTCTGCGCGCTGGCGAAGTTGTACGGGAGCTGGGCGTTGGCGTCGGTCCACCAGTCGCACCGGCGGCGTTCGGGCCTGATGTCCTCGGCACCGTGATTGGTGAGCCGGAGCCCGGCGACGACGTCGGAGGGGACGTTGCAGGGGCTCGGGAGGGCCGGCAGGCCGGTCGGCGAGCTCTGCGGCGGGCTGCCTGACGGTGGCGCGGAGAGGGCGACCCCGGCCCCGGTCGCGGACTGCCCGGTCTTGCCGTCCTCGGGCCGCGAGGCCACCAACAGAGCGATCGCTCCGGCGATCACGGCGACCACGACGACGGCGAGCGTGATCGCCAGGTAGGGCGGCGACGCCGAGGCCCCCGATGGTGACGTCGCCTCAAGATCCCCTTTCCAGTCGTCGACGGGCGTGGCCGGGGCCGGGGCCGCGGTCGGGGCCGGGAGCGGATGGTCGAGGGCGGTGGGACGGTCCGGGGCGGACTCGTCGAGCATCGCCAACGCCTGCGCGGTGCCGGGCCGTCGGTCCGGCTCCTTGGCCAGCAGGGCGAGGATCAGCGGGGCCAGCCGGCCGGCCTTGCGGGGCGGCGCGGGCGGGTCGAACAGGACGGCGGTGAGCGAGGCCGTCGCCGAGTCCCGGCGGAACGGCGAGACGCCCTCGACGGCCTGGTACAGGGTGACGCCGAGCGAGAACAGGTCGGACGCGGCCTGTCCGTCCATGCCGCGCGCCCGCTCGGGGGCGATGTACTCGATCGAGCCGATGAACGCCCCGGTCGCGGTGAGCGTCGAGTCGGCCTCGTGGACGGCGATCCCGAAGTCGGCGAGCAGGACGTCGCCGTCGTCGGCCAGCATGACGTTGGCGGGCTTGACGTCCCGGTGCACCACCCCGGCCGCGTGGGCGGCGGCGAGCGCCGTCAGCAGGGCGCGGGCGACCACGGCCGCCCGCTCGACCGGCAGCGGCCCGTCCGCGGCCAGCCGGTCGCCGAGCGAGCCGCCCGACACCAGCTGCATCACCATCCACGGCATGCCGTCCTCGACCAGCACGTCGTGGACGGCCACCACGTGCGGCCGGTCGCGCAGCCGGGCGGCGTTGCGCGCCTCGCGTTCGGCCCGGGCCAGCCGTTCGGCCCGCTCGCCGTCGGAGGTCGAGGGCGGCAGCCAGAGCTGCTTGACGGCCACGTCGATGCCCAGGGCCTCGTCGTGGGCCCGCCAGACCCGGCCGAAGCCGCCGGCGCCCAACTGTCGTACGAGCCGGTAGCGCCCGCCGACCAGCCGACCCGGCATCGCTTCTTCGGTCACGGCCCCGCCCCGCTCTCGATCGCCCCCGGCGCCCCCGATGTCGCCGACGTCCCGGCACCCCTGAGGCCGCCGTGAGCCGACAGTACGGGCACGGCTTCCGGTGGATCAACCGCCGGCGGGCAGCGCCTCCGTCATCCGGGCCTGCCGGCACCCCTCCCGTTGCGGGGGTTAACACCCGTACGGCGAGGGGTGCTCGCCCGGTTCTGCCGGCCGGTCCGGCGCACCAGACTCGGGGCATGCCCACACAGCCCGTGACGATGACCGAGGCCGCGCCCGCCCCCGCGCCGCCCGCCCCGCAACCGGAGGGCGGCGGCAGCGACTTCGCCCAGCTGAGCCGCCGGATCGCCGCCGAGGGTCTGCTCGACCGCCGCCCCGGCTACTACGCGGCCCGCATCGGGCTGGTGCTCTTCGCGTTCGTCGACGGCTGGTGCGCGCTGTTCGCGATCGGCGACACCTGGTGGCAGCTCGCCCTGGCGGCCGTGATGTCCGTGGTCTTCGCCCAGGTCGCGCTGCTGTCGCACGACCTGGCGCACCGCCAGGTGTTCAGCCGACGGGCGCCCAGCGAGATCGGCGGGCGGATCGCCGCCAACCTGCTGATGGGCATGAGCTACGGCTGGTGGATGAACAAGCACACCCGCCACCACGCCAACCCGAACCACGAGGAACGAGACCCGGACGTCTCGCCCGACCTCGTCGTGTGGTCCCAGCGGCAGGCCCGGCAGGCGAGCGGCCTCGCCCGGTTCATCGGCCGCCGGCAGGCGTACCTGTTCTTCCCGCTGCTCCTGCTGGAGGGCCTCAACCTCAGTTTCAACAGCCTCCGCGCGCTGCGCGGCCCCGCGGTGAAGCGCCCGGTGCTGGAGGGCGTGCTGCTGGTGGTCCACTTCGCGGCCTACTTCGGACTGGTCTTCGCCGCGCTGCCGGTCGGCAAGGCGATCGCCTTCCTCGCCGTGCACCAGGCGCTGCTGGGCGTCTACCTGGGCTGCGTCTTCGCCCCGAACCACAAGGGCATGCTGATGGTGACCCCGGGGATGCGGCTCGACTTCCTGCGCCGCCAGGTGCTCACCTCGCGCAACGTCCGCGGCGGCCCGGTCCTCGACGCGGTGATGGGCGGCCTCAACTACCAGGTGGAGCACCACCTGTTCCCCAGCATGCCGACCCCCGCGCTCGGCCGGGCCGCCCGGATCACCCGGGAGTTCTGCGCCGAGAAGGACATCCCGTACTACGAGGTCGGCCTGCTCCGCTCGTACCGGGAGATCCTCACCCACCTGCACCGGACTGGCGAGCCGATCCGCTCCGGGGGGTGAGGGTCCGCCGGGGCCGGTACGGCGGGATGCGCAGGAAGTCGGCCGGGTCGACTTCCTGCGCTGCGGCGCGGTCTACCCCTGGCCGCTCAGGCCGGGTAGGGCGTCGGGGCCGGGCGGAAGCTGGGGCGGCAGGCCGTCCTTGCCCGCAGTGAGGGTGTCCGGCATGGTGGCCGCGGTGCAGAAGCCGTACACGTACATGTAGAACGGCTGAGAGCTGTTGTTCCGCCCACCGGCGAGCCACCCCCTGGGGCCGTGGTCCCACCAAGGCGTGCTGATGGTCATGGTGAAGTCACCGGGGTGGCCGCCGCCCCCCTGGACACCGCCGCTGATGGCCATCTCACCGGCCGGACACTGCCTGCTCCGCACCGTGGCCTCCTGTCCCGGCTGGAGGCTGATGGAGTTCCCGACCGTGTGGAGCAGGAGCGGCTCGTCGGCGACCCGGGTGGGGCCCGCCTGGTCCGCGAAGGCGATTCCCGACCCGAAGGCGAGCGCGGCCACGACCGACACGACGATGACACGACTACGTTTCACGAAGACCTCCCGTACGGCTGATGAGTCGCGAGGCTTTATCACCGCTCGGGAGACCTCTCACCGCCCCGTTCACCCGGAGACAGCAAGAGGCAACGATTCGCCGACACCTGTTCGAGTGAGGTCGGACGGGCCGCGCACCACTCACCCCACGGGGCTGTCGGGGTCGTCCAGCCACACCGCCTGGCCATCCGGCGTGACGGTGAGCCCGAACCGGTCGAAGCCCGGGCGGCCGTGGGCGTCCCACCACTGCCAGGCGGCCTCCACCTCGGCCCAGAGGCGTCTGGGGCCGGACTGCACCACGGTGTAGGCGGTGCGGCCGGGCTCCCAGTCGACGGTGGCCCAGGAGGTGACGGCCGTGTCGTGCAGCCACAGGGTGTAGCTGCCGTCGGCGTACCGCTCGACCAGGGGGAAGGCGTCGGGCACCTGCACGCCGATCGCGAACATCACCAGCCAGTCGCCGAGTTGTTCGGGGGAGAGGGACGTCGAGGACTTCGCTCCGTCGGCCGGCCACGGGCCGGACAGGTACTCCAGGCTGCTCGGCCGGGCCGTGCGCTGGCGCCGCAGCCGCATGAAGGCGGACGACCCGACGAACCGGCCGCTCGCCGTGCCGTCACCGCCGACGGTGAGGCGGGCGATCGCCTCCCCGCCGTACTCGGGCGCCCACGGCGCGACGATCACGGCACCCGGCCGGGACTGCTCCACCCAGGCGTACGGCAGCCGGCGTACGGAGCAAGTGGCGATCACCCGGTCGAACTTCGCACCGGTGCGATGGCCGTCGGAGCCGTCGCCGACGACGCAGGTGGGGGTGAGCCCGGCGCGGGTGAGCCGGAGTCGGGCGTCGGCCGAGACCTCCTGGTCGATGTCGACGGTGACGACGTGGTCGGAGCCGAGCCGGTGGGAGAGCAGGGCCGCGTTCCAGCCGGTGCCGGTGCCGACCTCCAGCGCCTGGTGGCCGTGGTCGAGGGAGAGGGCGGAGAGCATCGAGAACACCATGGTCGGCATGGAGTTGGACGACGTGGGGATCGTGCCGCGCGTGAATCCGCTGTGCTCCCCGTCGTCCCACTGAGTGGTGAGCGGCACGTCGGAGTACACGGCGCGCCACCAGGCGCCCGGGTCTACGTGCCGGTTCACGGCCTCGCCCTGGCGGACGCCGTCACCCTGCCCCGGCCAGATCACCGCAGGCACGAACCAGTGACGCGGCACGGCGTGGTAGGACGCCAGCCAGTCGGAGGTGAGGGACCCGTTCGCGATGAGCGCGGAGGCCAGCCGGGCCCGACCGGCCTCCGCTTCGTGCTTCTCGCTCACGCGTCAGCGGCCCGACGCCGGGCCGCTGCCGTCCGAGGTGTTGCCGCCCTCGTCGCTGCCGCCGCCACCGTGCTTGTTGCCGCTGCTGGAGTCGTCCTGCTGGCCACCACCCTGGCCGGAGCCGGACCCGCCGCCGTGCTTGCCGTCGTTGGACATGGGCATGTGCGTCCCCTTTCGGAGGTGGCGCGGAAGGCCGCCCTCGATCAGCAAGCTAGGCGGGAGAGGAGTGGAGAGGGGCCGGTGATTCTCGAATATTCCGGCACCCGGTATCGGGGTTCGCAGGGACTCGAACGGCGCCGACTGGTGTTCGTACCGCGTCGTACTGGTCCTTCAGGCTCCGAGAATATTCGAGAATCACCTCTGACAGGTGGTGAGTTGGCGCCGATCATGGGAGTTCTCTGGTTGTTCGGAGAGAGGATTGGCCATGGCAAGGCGACTGCGGGTCCTTGGTAGCACTTCAGGTGTTGGAGACTGTCCCACGCTGTACGAGGATGTCGACACCGGTGAAGTCGTGGTCCAGGGAGACGCCGTGACGGACCCGGAGGACGTGGCGCAACTCAGGTACGTGAAGCAGGATGAAGGCTTCGTAGTCGTGCCTCGCGAACTGCTCGTGAGGTTCGCGCCGAAGGAGTCGACGCCCGTGCCGGATTTCGTGCCCCAGCAGAAGATCACCGAGTTCATCAACGATGGATTCGAGCACACCGCTTGGAGGTTGGAGACCAGGACCGGCTACCTCTCCGATAAGCAGATGCCCTCCTATGCCGAGTTTCTGCGTACGGGGGACACCGCCGGAGAGGTCGGGCATCCGTGGTTCGACAACGTTCGCCGGATGGTCGGCAAGGGGAAGCGGTTCGAGCGGGTGCGACTGGTGGACAACCCGCCGACCGAGGGGCAGCGGTACCTGCTGGCGTGCGCCCGGACCAACGTCGCAGCCGGTGAGGACATCCGGTGCATGTGGCGCGCGGATGCCGAAGCGGCCGGCCTGGGCGGGCTGTCGGACTTCTGGCTCTTCGACTCCCGCACGGTCGCCCGTTTCCACTTCGAAGGGGAGCGCACCGTAGGCATGGAGCTGGTCACCGACCCGCTGGAAGTCCTTCGCGCCTGCCAGGCCCGTGACGCGGCCTGGCACCACGCAACCCGCTACGCGGAGTTCCTGGCTCGGGTACCTTCCGCCATGTGAGCACCGACTTCCAGCAGGCACGGGTGGCTCTCGGTGCCCGGATGCGTGAACTTCGCACCGAGAGCGGTTTGTCCGGCCGTGCCTTGGCCATGCGACTGGGTTGGCCACAGTCGAAGGTCAGCAAGCTGGAGACCGGTCGGCAGTCGCCCACCACGGCGGATGCGGTGGCATGGGCCGAGGCGGTCGGCCGGCCCGATGCCGCTGTCGAACTGGTGGGTCGACTGCGGGCGCTGGAGACGCAGTATCGCTCGTGGCGGCGCCAACTGGCCGGTGGTGTCAAACCGGTTCAGGAGGCGCACGCCGCGCAGGGGGAGAGGACCAAGGACCGCCGGTCGTTCGATCCGACCCTCATTCCGGGCCTCCTGCAGACCGCTGATTACGCGCGAGAGGTTCTCACCCGGTACACCAGGATCCACCCGTCGGTTCGCGACGTCGAGGCCGCGGTGATGGCCCGTATGGAGCGCAAGCTTGTGCTCGGAGACAGGTCGCGATCCTTCCATTTCCTGTTATGGGAAGGAGCTCTCGTCTCTCGGCTCTGTCCTCCGGCCGTGCTGGCGGACCAGTTGGAGTCATTGGTTCCTATGCTGGCGAGAGGGAACGTTCGACTCGGGATGGTGCCGTTCGACGCTGACCTCAGAGTGCCCGCAGGAGTCGGATTCTCGATCCACGACGGCACGTTGGTGATCACCGAGTCCTGGCACGCGGAGATGTGGTTGGACGATCCCGCGGACGTTGCACTTCATCTCAGGGCGTGGGAGGCGCTGGCGGAGAGTGCCGTCTACGGCCCGGCAGCTCACCGGATGATCGCTCGCGCTTGTCAGGCGGTTCGGCGGGGCAGCTGAGGGCCTGCGGGCCGACTCGGCCGGAGGGGCCGAACCAGTTGAGCCGCAGGGCCCCGCAGCAGCGCCCCGTCCGTGGTCAGTCGCCGAGGATCCGTTCCCACAGCAGCCCGTCCCGCCAGCTGCCGTCGAGGAGGATCGAGGAGTGCGCGACGCCGTACGGGCTGAACCCGTTGCGGCGCAGCACCCGTTGGGAGGGCAGGTTCTCCAGTTGGGTGGACGCTTCGGCGCGGTGCAGCCCGAGTTCGTCCGCCATCACCCGGAGTGCGAGTCCGACGGCGCGCCCGGCATGCCCCTGGTTCTGGGCGACGCCGGCGATCCAGTAGCCGAGGGAGCCACGGCGCAGGTGTGGTTGCGGCAGGATGCCTCCGATGGTGATCTGCCCGATCACCTGGTCGTCGGCGAGTACCACGCCGGGCCAGACCGAGCCGGCTCGGTGGCCGGCCAGCAGCCGGTCGATCCGCTCCGCCTGGCCCTCGGGGGTGAAGAAGTCGGCGGGCTGGGCCGGCTCCCACGGCCGGAAGGCCTCGAAGTCCCGCACCCGGTGCGCCGCTATCGGGGCGGCGTCGGTGGGCTCGATCAGGCGGATCCTGGTGCTGCTGGGCATGGGCCGAACCTCGTCGCGGTGCGTCGGATGGGACGGCCAGCCTAGGCAGGTGTGACCTCACCGAGTCGCCGCCGCAGTGGAACTGCGGATCCTGGTGGAAGGCGGTGTCCTGACCGGCCGCGGCCGGACGGTCGCCACGAACGTCGACGGCGACTGGAGCCGCCCGCCGATCGACCTCTTCCCCGGGTTCCTCGACACCGCCCTGCGCCCCGCCGCCTGACGGCACCGGCACGCCCGACGGTGGTCAGAGGACGTCGGCGACGGCGACCGTGGTGGTGCGGTCGTCGGCCTCGGCGAGGGGGGTGCCGTCGGGGGCCCAGAGGGCGGCGCCGCCGCAGCCGGTCCAGGGGCCGGAGGGGCCGACGTGGTTGGCCAGGACGACGTGCATGCCGGTCTCCCCGGCGATGCCCGGGTAGACGGTGGCGCGCTCGTGGATGCCGCCTCCGGTGCCGTACAGGGAGCTGGCGAGGTGGACGTCGCAGCCGTCGGCGGCGCCGCGGCCGGTGAGGTCGGGGAAGTGGTTGTCGAAGCAGGTGGCGAGGGCGAAGCGGAGGCCGCCGAGCTCGAAGCGGCCGTCCTGGTCACCCGCGGTGAAGACGCCCTGCTCGTTCTCGTAGAGGTGCTGCTTGAGGTAGGTGGTGATCAGCTCGCCGTCGGGCCCGTAGACGTAGGTGCCGATGGCGGGCCGGGGCCCGGCGGCGGGGACGGCGCAGTTGAGGACGACGGCGGTGCCGGTGGCCCGGAGGGGTGCCAGGCGCGGGTCGTCCGGGGTGACCCAGAGGGTGGGGTCGGCCGCGAGGGCTTCGAGCTCGTAGCCGGTGAGCGCGAGTTCGGGGAAGACGATCAGCTCGGCGCCCTGGGCGCGGGCCTGCTCGGCGAGGGCGACGAGTTGCCGGACGTTGGCGGGCAGGTCGGCGGGGACGCAGGACAGCTGGGCCGCAGCGATCTTCATGTCGGCCAGCATCGCAGAAAGTGGGCCCGGCAGACTTCCCGCTCCGGCGGCCCGCCCGGCGACGTGGTCGCCGGCCGGCGCGCGGTGCCCGAAAAAATCTTCGCGGTCCGCGGCAACCCTTCCGGGGGCGGTGGCAACTGGATGGTGTCCGGACAGGAGGTCTGGTCAGAGGCAACGGCTGAAAGAGAGCATCGACATGTTCCCTCGCCCATCCACGTCGCCGGGGGCGTCGTCCGGTTCGGCCACTCCGGGGCGGCGGCAGACGCACCGTCGCCGTCGGCTGTACCAGCGTCGGAGTCTCTGGGCGGCCGTCGGCCTGGCGATCGTGGGCGGTTCCGTGGCCGTGGTCAGCACCGCCTCCGCGGGGACCGTGGACACGAACGCCTGGTACGTGCTGGTCAACCGCAGCACCGGCGAGGCGCTGGACGCCTACGGCTACTCCGCCGCCGACGGTGCTCCGATGGTGCAGTGGGCCCGTCACGACGGGACCAATCAGCAGTGGAAGTTCATCGACTCGGGCGACGGGAACTACCGGCTGCAGAACCGGAACTCCGGCAAGGTGCTGGACGACTACAACTGGTCGAAGAGCGAAGGCTCCGAGCTGGTGCAGTGGCGTGACCTGAACGGCGCCAACCAGCAGTTCCACCTGGAGAAGTCGCCGGACGGCTACGTGCGTCTGATCAACCGCTTCAGCGGCAAGGCCGTCGAGGTCCCCGGCGGCGACAAGGCCGACGGGAGCCACCTCGCCCAGTTCCACGACTGGAACGGGCCCCAGCAGCAGTGGAAGCTCGTCCCGGTCGGTAGTGCCGGTGGCGCCGCCGGCACCGCGGGCTCCGGCACCGGCGCCACGCCCACCACGCCGGGCGGCGGCGCTCCGGCGGTGAACTCCGGCAGCGGCGCCACGCCCGCCAAGCCGGGCGGCGGCGCTCCGACCAGCCAGGCTCCGAGCGGCACCCGGCCGACGTCGGCGGCTCCGGCGTCCCCCGCCGCTCCGGCTCCGGCTGCCGGTGGCGGCAACTCGGCGAAGAGTTTCATGGGCAGCAGCACCGTGCTCGTCGGCGGTTCGATGTCCGACGCCTCGGCGAGCGCCGCGCCGTTCGACGTGCAGTACGCCTATGTGCACAGCCAGCCCGCGCCCTCCTCGGACTACTACACGGCGGCCCGCTGCCAGGACGGGTGGTCCGGCTGGTGGGGCTGCTGGACCGGCAGCACCACGGCGCCCGGCACCTACGTGACCTACCGGGACGCCAAGGCGGCCCAGGAGACCTACCAGGGCAAGCCGCGCCCGCAGAAGTTCCTCTGGACCTGGTACTCGCTGCGCGACCTCGGCGACGCGGCGGGCGAGGGCGACGGTCCGGGCGAGGTCAAGGCCATCAACAGGGCCGACCTGCTCACCCGGTACCTGAACGACTACCGCTTCTTCCTCCAGAAGATCGGCACCTCGCACGACATGATCGACCTCGAACCCGACTTCTGGGGCTACGTCCGGTCGCTCGGCGACCCGCGCAAGGTCGCCGCGCAGGTCACCGCCGCGAACCCGACGGACTGCGGATCGCAGGAGAACAGCGCCGCCGGCCTGGCCCAGTGCCTGATCTCGATGGGGCACAAGTACGCGCCGAACACCGCCGTCGGAATGCACCTGTCCTGCTTCGACTGGGAGCAGAACACCCCGCAGTGCGTCAAGGACTACGCGAGCCTCGGGGCGCGGAACGCCGACTTCCTGGTCACCGACGTGTCGGACCGCGACGCGGGCTGGTACGCGCAGCCCGCCCACGGCGGCCTCGACAAGTTCTGGACCGACCAGAAGGCCGCCGCCCAGATGGCGTTCTACAAGACGATGGCCGAGTCGGTGGGCAAGCCGGTCGTCCTGTGGCAGATCCCCGTGGGCAACATGGCGCAGAACAACACCCTCAACCACTACAAGGACGACAAGGTGGACTGGTTCTTCGCGCACATGGACCAGGTGGCGAACGCGCACATCGCCGGCCTGATGTTCGGCTCGGGACAGCAGGAACAGACCTCGCCCGAGACCGACGGCGGCAACCTGATCAACAAGACGACCGCGTACCGCAACTCGGGCGGTACGCCGCTCAAGTAGCCGCCCGCAGCGGGAAACCGGGCGCGCAGAAGGCAGAGCCCCAGGCCTCGGCCTGGGGCTCTGCCCGTGGACGGAGCGCGCCGTCGTGGTGCTGGTCTTGCGGCTAGATGCTCGATCCGCCGCCGGAGGTGTTGTTCCACCAGGCGCTGTAGGCGTTCAGCGAGTACCGCTTCTGCACGCCGCTGGTGGAGGTGATCTCGATGCCGAACTGCATCGTGTCGAAGGTGGTGTTGCGCAGGAGGTTCCGCGACGCGGCCCATCGCCAGACCGCCGAGGCGTCGATGGTGCCGGTGTCGCTCTGCTGGGCGGGGATGAGCTGCAGGACGTTCCAGCCGGGATCGGCCTGCCAGACGGACGCGTACAGGATGCCGCCGATGGTCACGTTGGACGCGATCTGCCGTCCCCAGCCGCCGGCTGCCGTCCCGGACCAACTGGTGAAGACCATGATCTCGTCCTGGCTGCCGGTCGACCAGAAGTCGCTCGTCCAGTCCCACCAGTCACCGCCGGCGACGGACGCCGACGACGTGTTGTACCAGAAGCCCGCCGAGTTCAACTGCGACAGCGGGGTCTGGGGGCGGACCGAGGTGTTCGGGTAGGACTTGACCCCGCCGCCGGAGTGGGCGGCGTCGACGTACCAGGAATTGATGCTGTTGACGGTCTGGCACTGCCAACCGGCGTTCTGGCCCCAGATGTTGTTGTAGACCGTCCAGCTGCCCTGGGTGTACTGGCCCCCCTTGTCGCAGGTGGCGGACACCTGGGCCTGCGCCGGAGAGGCGAAGCTCAGGAACCCGGCGATCACGGCGACGGTCAGGGCCAGGCGACGGAGCGCGGCCGGCTTGCTGGTGATGGAGTTACGGGTGTGCCATCTCATGTGTCCCTCCAAGGACGGCGGTGTGGGGGTGGTTCCGGACCCGGTTTGGTGGGGGATCTGGCGTCAGCGAGGTGGCGCTCGCCAGCGGTCCGGGATCGGAACGACGCGGCTCAGCCCTGGGCGAAGCGGTGGTCAGACACAGATGCGAAGTGTCGAAGCGCTTGTGCCTGTGGACAGTAGTAATGGTGAGAAGACTCTGCACGGCAAGGCTCTGTGCAGGGGGACACACTTCTCTCACCTGCGGACTGTCGAACCTCTTTCGAAGGACCGTCGAAGCGCTTTGAACGGCCTCGGTCGCGCGAACCGCCGGAGCGGGAAGTCGACAGGGTCGACTTCCCGCTCCGGCGGCGCGGGGGTTAGGCGTGGTGGTCGAACTCGCCGGCCTTGACGCCGTGGAGGAGGGAGGAGAGGGCGCCGGGGGTGGTCTGGAGGATGAGGTGGCCTTCGTCGGACTCACGGAGTTCGACTGCCCCGTTGGCTGTACGGACCTCCACGCAGTTGTCGCTTGCGCCGGAGTAGCTGGACTTCTGCCAGGTGGAGTTAGACATCCTTACTTCCTATTTCTTCCATGATTGATCGGATGAGGGCTCGTGAATTCTCTTCAGAGAGGGCCGAGTGGTCCATCTGATCGATGAGTGCTCGAAACCTTGCCAGATGGGCTGGTGCGTCGAACATCCGGATGCCATGACCTGTGTCCATCTGGGCAGTGTCCAGCTCGGCGATCGAGCCCTGAGCGTAAGTGAAGTTCTCGCTGGGACTTGGAGCGAAGCTGGCGCCGAACGGCACTACACGGACCGAGATGTCGGGGTGCTCAGAGTCTGTGATGAGAGAGTTGAGCTGGTCCGAGTGGGTCTCCGGCCCGCAGAACTGCATTCGCAGAGCGGCCTCGTGGACGTAGGCGGTGTATGGCGTGTGCCCGGAGCGAACGATGCTCTGCCGCCGCATGCGGAACGCTGTTCTCAGGTCGATCTCGTGGCGGGGCAAGGGAGGGAAGGTCTGCGCGAACAGGGCGCGAGCATAAGAGCTGGTCTGAAGAAGGCCAGGAACGAAGGAAGTTGTATAGGTGAAAAGTCGATGCGCTCCGGCTTCGAGCTCTGCGACCTCAAGGAAGTCGGCGGTCACGGTGCCCTGGTACTCCTCCCACCAGCCGCCCTTCTCCCTGTCCGTGATGATGTCGGCGAGGGCGTCGATCAGTTGCTGGTTGGCGCACATGCACACTGCGGCGATCGTGTGCAGCCGTTCGACACTTATCCCGTTCTTCGCGCTCTCCATCTGCGTCACCTGGGCCGGATAGATGCCGAGTTCGCGGGCGAGCTGACTGCCTCCGAGGCCAGCTTGCTCCCGCATCCTTTTGAGCTCGGTACCGAGCCGTCGCTGTCGAAGGGTTGGGTTCGGTCGAAGTGCCATGGCGTCCTCTCTGCAGCGATGAGATCAGTGTGCCGCAGGGTTCCATGTAGCTGGAGCCACCTTCGGGGGAACTTCTCGACAGTCGTCATAAATTTCTGACAGCTTGCGCTATGGTCGGTGTCACGTCGATCCGACGGATCGTCAGTAATGCCTGCCAGCTTGCGCTATGGTCGGTGTCACGTCGATCCGACGGATCGTCAGTAATGCCTGCCAGCAAGCACCGCAGAGCAGCCATGCCCATCTGTATGGCC